>NZ_DASQNA010000032.1 GCF_035645195.1 Paenibacillus sp.
AAGGCGAATTGAGGCATATATTCACTTTTATAACCACGACCGGCCTCAGAGAAAGCTAAAAAAACTGACACCTGTAGAGTACAGGTGCCAGTTCTCAGCATAGGGTCTTATTTAACTGTCCACTAAAATGGGTCTTGACCACCGCCGTCGAGGGTTTGTTTTTTACGCGAAGTAAACGAGGTAAATGACCGCCGCCAGCACGATGCGGTAGATCGCGAACGGCACGAGCTTGACGCGGTCGATCATTTTCAGGAAAAATCGAATCGTAATGAGTGCGAAAACAAAGGCGCTAATGAAACCGACGACGAAAAACGGAATCGCCTCCGCAGCGAAATACTCCAAGTTTTTCACGAGCGAAATGAAGCTCGCCCCCGCCATGATCGGCACCGCCATGATGAAGGTGAAGTCGGCCGCCGCCCGATGGCTCATCCCGAGCAGCACGCCGCCGGAAATCGTCGCCCCGGATCTCGAGAAGCCCGGCCACAGCGACAAACATTGCACGAAACCGACGAGGAGCGCTTGCCTGTATGTAATCTTGTCGACCGTCTCCGTCGCCGCCTGCTTCGGGCGAAACCGATCCGCCGCGAGCATGAGCAAGGCGCCCAGCACGAGACCGATCAGCACCGTGGACGTCTGGAACAAGTAATTATCGATGTAATCCTCGGTCAACACCCCGAGCACGCCCGCGGGCAGCAGGCCGACGATCACTTGCGTCAGCTTCAGCCGCGGACCGCCTTCAGCCGCGGACGGCTTGCCCCCGACCCAGCGCCTCAGCCCGAGCAGATCGATGAACCGCTGCCGGAAGACGACGAGCACGGCGAGAATCGAACCGAGCTGAATGACGACTTTGAACGTGTTCGCCACGTATTTCCCCAAAAACTGTTCCGACTGCAGCCACGCGTCGTCCACGATAATCATATGGCCGGTGGACGATACGGGCGCGAACTCCGTCAGCCCCTCGACCAGCCCGAGAATGACCGCTTTCAAAAATGTGATGAAATCCATGGTCTCTCCTAACTCCTCTCCATCTCTTCTCTCTCATGAAATCTTCTTCGGAACTGCAGCGGCGTCTCGCCGACCTCCCGTTTGAAGCGGTTCGTAAAGTACGGAGCGTTCGGAAATCCGACCCGCTCGGCGATGTCCGCCACGCGAAGATCGGTGTTGACGAGCAGCAGCTTCGCTTGTTCGATCCGGTACCGATGCAGAAAATGAAGCGGCGTGCACCCGAAAGCGGCTTTCATACAGCGCAGCAGGTAGTTCGGGTGGAAATGGAGCGCTTCGGACAGCGACTGATTCGTAATGTCGGACGTGTAATGAAGCTTCACGTACGCTTCGATCCGCTCCGCCACCTTCCACACGTTCGCCCCGCTGCCCGTCCAGCCCCCGTCCTCCAGCAGCTGAATCAGTTCAATGAACCGCTGCTGGTCGCTCCACAGCGACACGAACCGGCCGCGGGCCGACGCGTCGCTCAGCTGCTGGAGCAGCCGGAACGCCTCCTCCGGAAATCGGAGCGGGCCGCTCTTCGGCAGCCGCAGCGTGCGCGGCGCGAACCAGGCGTGCCAGCCGGGCTCGTCCCCTCGCCGCGGGCCCCGAACCCGGACGTCGCCGCCGCGAAATTCGGCGTACCGCCCTGCCGTATCGAAATGCACCCAATAAAAAACCGTCCGTTCGACGCAAGGCTTGACCGGATAATGATAACGCCCCGGCAGAAGCAAAAGCAAGTGTCCGGGACCGATTTCCCACTGTCGGTCCTCTTCGCCGATGTACAGCGCCCCCTCTTCCACGACAAGCAGATCGAACACCGCGAGTCCGCTGCGCGAAGGGTGCTGATCCCCGGGTTCATATTCGGCTCTGCCGCATTCCAGCACATACGGCATCGGCGGCGCTTCCATCGTCAAGTACGTTTCAACGCTCATGGCTCTCTCCCTCGATGAGTGTGAAAAATTATAAGAAATTGGGTGATCGAGCGGCTACTCCCTCCCTATCGTAAACGCTACAATGCTAGAAAACAAAAAGTTTTTCCGATTCGGACAATGGAGGGAACGAATGTGAAGCTGCAGCATGCGAAAACGCCCGCGATTCAAGACGCCTATTGGTCCGCTTACCGGAAGCTCGTTCGGGAGACGGTCATTCCGTATCAGTGGGAAGCGCTGAACGACCGGGTGCCTGGGGCCGAACCGAGTTACGCGATCCGCAATTTCAAAATCGCCGCGGGGCTCGAGAAGGGCGAGTTCGGCGGTTTCGTATTTCAAGACAGCGATTTGTACAAATGGTTGGAGGCTGCCGCTTACACGCTGGCCGAAGCGCCGGATCCGGAGCTCGAACGGCAAGCGGACGAGGCGGTCGACTTGATCGCGAAGGCGCAGCGTCCGGACGGGTACATCAATACGTATTACACGATCAAGGAGCCGGGCAAGCGGTGGACGAACCTGCTCGACTGCCATGAGCTGTACTGCGCCGGCCATTTGTTCGAGGCGGGCGTCGCTTATTACGAAGCGACCGGCAAAAGAAAGCTGCTGGACGTCTGCTGCCGCTTCGCCGACCACATCGAAAAGACGTTCGGCGAAGAGGAAGGCAAGCTGCGCGGCTACGACGGCCATCAGGAAATCGAGCTCGCGCTGCTGAAGCTGTATCGGGCGACGGGGAACGAGTCCTATTTGCGGCTAAGCTTATATTTCTTGAACGAGCGGGGGCGCGAGCCGAACTTCTTCCTCGACGAGTGGGAGCGCCGCGGCCGCGTGTCGCACTGGACGGGGACCGTCAGCGGCAAACCGGACGTCTCGTACAATCAGGCGCATCGCCCGGTCCGGGAGCAGACTGCGGCGGTCGGGCACGCGGTGCGCGCCGTATACATGTACACAGCCATGGCGGAAGCGGCGGCGCTGACGGGCGACGAGACGCTCGCGAGCGCCTGCCGTACGCTATGGGCGAACATGACCCGCAAGCAAATGTACGTTACCGGCGCGATCGGCTCGACGCATCACGGCGAAGCGTTCACGTTCGATTACGATTTGCCGAACGACACCGCGTATGCGGAGACGTGCGCCTCGATCGGCCTCGTCTTCTTCGCGCAACGGATGCTTCGGCTCGAGCCGCGCGCCGAATACGCCGACGTCATGGAACGCGCGCTCTACAACACGATCGTCGGCAGCATGGCGCTCGACGGCAAGCATTACTTCTACGTCAATCCGCTCGAAGTGTGGCCGGAGGCGTGCGAGCGAAATCCGGGGAAGCGCCACGTGAAGCCGGTGCGCCAGCCGTGGTTCGGCTGCTCGTGCTGCCCGCCGAACGTCGCCCGGCTGCTCAGCTCGCTCGACAGGTACGTGTATACGTCCTCGGGCAATACGGCGTTCGTCCACTTGTTTATCGGCGGGGAAACCTCCCTTCCGCTCGAAAGCGGCCGCGTCGGCTTGAAGATGACGTCCGACCTGCCGCGCTCCGGCGACGTCCGTTTCGTCGTGACGCCGGAGCGCGCGAACCAGCGCTTCTCGCTCGCCTTGCGCGTGCCGTCCTGGTGCGAAGGCCGGACGGCGCTGCGGGTGAACGGGGAGCCGGTCGGCTACAGCCTGCAGGACGGATACGCCGTCGTCACGCGCGACTGGCGCGACGGCGATACCGTCGAATGGACGATGGCGACGCCGGTGCTGCTGCTCGAGGCGCATCCGTCGATCCGCGCCGACGCGGGCAAGGCGGCGCTCCAGCGCGGCCCGATCGTGTACTGCTTCGAAGAAGCGGACAACGGCGCGCCGCTCGCGTCGCTGTCGATCCGCGCCGACGCTTCGTGGACCGCCCGGTATGAACCGGAGCTGCTCGGAGGCGTCGTCGTGCTCGAGGGCGAAGGCATGCAAGACGCGGCCGACTGGGCGGAGGACGCGCCGTACCGGCCGTACCGCCGGTCCGCGGCGCCGGCTGCGCTCCGCGCGGTGCCGTACGCCGTATGGGGCAACCGCGGCGCCGGCGAAATGGCGGTGTGGATGCGCGTCGCGACGACGTAACTGAACTGCAGCAAGCCTATTGAAATCAACCGCCGTCAGGGCGTCCGGCCGCGCTTCGGGATCGAGAATCCCGGGCCGCGCCGGCGCCCTTTTTGCCGTGTCCTGGCCTGCTATTGGGACGAACCGCCGCGGAAAAAGGTTCCCGATCTTGAAAAAAAGGGTTCTCAATCGCTCCGAAGTGTGATAGACCAGTAATATCTCTTTCAATTCACAGCAGGAGTTGCGCGCTTCATGTTTTTCTCCCAAAAATTCGTCTATTTCCGGCTTCGCCTATTCATGTTTTTCATGTTCGGACCGATCGCCTTGTTTCTGCCGTATTTGCCCCTATATTTGCAGCAAAGCGGCTTTTCGCCCTCCGAAATCGGGGTGCTGCTGACGATCGGTCCGGTGGCGGCCGCCGTGTCCAACCCGTTCTGGGGATACGTCAGCGATCGGCTGCAGAACGTCAAGCTCGTGCTGCTCGTGCTCATGTTCGGCTCCCTCTTGTCCAGCCAGGTGCTGTACAACGTCGGGCCGTTCTGGGGCGTGTTCGCGGCGATGATCGTGTTTTATCTTTTCAACACGGCCATCATGCCGATCAACACGTCCCAAATTTTCCAGACGATCGAAGGCACGGAGCAGCGGTTCGGCTCGTTCCGCATCTGGGGGTCGATCGGGTACGCCGTCATCGTGCTCGCGTCCGGACCGATTCTCGAAGCGGTCGGCATCGGAAGCGTCGGATGGGTGTACGGCGCCGCCATGGCGATCGCCATATTATGCGGGTTTCTGCTGCATCGGCCGGCCGCCAAAGCGAGAAGGAGAGCCGGCGGCATCACGTTCCGCGACTCGGTACGCTCATCGCTCCGAGGGCCGTTCGCGCTGTTCCTCGCGGCGGCGCTGCTCATCGGCATCCCGAACTCCGTCCATGCGCTGTATATGTCGCTGTTTCTCGAGGAGCTCGGCGGCAGCCCGACCAGCATCGGCTGGTCGATGTTCGCGGCCGCGGTGCTCGAAGTCCCGCTGTTTTTGCTGCTCGACCGCTGGTCGAAACCGAACGAGCAGTCCATGCTGAAGCTGCTGCTGTTCGCCGCCGTCGTCTACGCGGTCCGCTGGGCGTTGATGAGCGTCGCGGCGACTCCGCTGCACGTCGTGTTGATTCAAATCCTGCACAGCTTTTCGTTCGGCTTCTTCATCTATACCGCCGCGCAGATGGTCGAATTTTTGGCCGACCGCGATTATCGGGCCAGCGGGCAAACGATGTACGCGCTCGTGCAAGGCTCGCTGTCGATGGCGATCGCCGGCGTGATCGGCGGCGCGCTGTACGAGGCGGTCGGACCGAGAATGCTATACATGGGCTGCTCCTTCCTCTCGATCGCGGGCCTCGCGGTCATGTATGCGCTGCGTCTCTCCTTGGACAAAAAAACTCCCGGACCTTCGGCTTAGGCCGCAAGTCGGGAGTTTTTTGTTTCTTCATGAAAATTTATTATGAAAATATGAGGAAATTACTAGAAATTTACTTTATAATTAATAAAAAAATATAAAAAAGACAGCATCGAGGAGAGAGCCGTATGAACTGGGGAACGTTTCGCCTGTCGCTTCGCATCAAATTGTTGATCGTCACGTTATCGCTTCTAATTATCCCTACCGGAGCGCTAGGTCTTATTTCCTACCGAGAAACGACGGATGAAACGAACCGCATGGTAGAGGAAGGTTTGCGAAACGACGTACGGTTTATGCTGGAAGTGATCGAACGGCAACAGCGATTCGTCGAATCCGGCACCCTCCCGAAAGAGCTCGCCCAAGAGGAAATCAAAGACATGCTGCTCGGCCCGAAGCTGACGGACGGCACTCGCCCGATCAACGACCGAATCGATTTGGGCGAACACGGGTATATGTTCGTGCTCTCGGAGGACGGAACGGCGCTTGCTCACCCGGCCGCGGAAGGGCAATCGCTGTGGGACAGCCGCTCGCCGGACGGCTCCTACTTTATCCAGGACATGATCGCCAAGGCTTCGAACGGCGGAGGGGTTACGAGATATTCGTGGCCGCTGCCGGGCGAAGAAGGGATGGCCGAGAAGCTGACCTATGCGGAGCGGGATCCGAATTGGGGCTGGATCGTCGCGGCCGGCTCCTATACCCAAGATTTCAACCAAGGGCAGCGCAACATTCAGCGCGCCATCCTCGTTACGCTGTGCGTCGCGATCGCATCAGGCGCGCTCGTTTCGTTCGCGTTCGCCGTCTACTTGACCCGGCCCATCAACCGGGTGTCCGATCTGCTTCGTCTCGTGGCGCGGGGCGAGCTGAACGCCGAGCCCGTGCGCGTGCGGCGGAACGACGAAACCGGGCGGCTCGCCGAAGACGCCAACGCGATGCTGCAGCAGCTGCGCGGGCTCGTCCGCGAGGTCGCCGACGGCTCCGGCGCGGTCCTTGCCGCGTCGCACCAGCTCGCTTCGTCCGCGGAGCAGACGTCGCAGGCGACTCGCGGCGTCGCTGCCGCGGTCCTGGACATCGCGGAAGGCGCCGACGCCCAGTCGACGGCCGCGGCGGAGAGCGCCCGCGCCATGGAGGAAGTGACGCACGGCATTCAGCGCATCGCGGATATTATGGGCGTCGCGTACGAATCGTCCGCCCGAACGGCGGAGAACGCCGCGTCGGGCGGGGAAACCGTCGAGCTGGCCGTGCGGCAGATCGGCAAGGCGGTGGATACCGTACGCGAGCTGAGCGGCACGATTCACGGCTTGAAGAGCCGGTCGGAGCGAATCGAATCGATTTTGCAGCTGATCGCCGACATCGCCAAGCAGACGAATTTGCTCTCGCTCAACGCCTCCATCGAAGCCGCCCGCGCCGGGGAGCACGGACGCGGATTCGGCGTCGTCGCCGGCGAGATCAAGAAGCTGGCCGACCAATCGAGCCGATCGGCCGAAGACATTCGCGCCGTCGTCGAGCAGATTCGCAGCGACATCCGCTTCTGCGCCGAGTCGATGGAGCACAGCGAACGGGAGGTGTCGGAAGGCGCAACGCTCGTGTACCGGACCGGCGACGCGTTCCGCTCGATCGACGCCGCCGCGAAGCTCGTGTTGGAGCAGGTCGAGGAAGCGACCGCCGCGTCCGAGCAAATGTCGGCCGGCGCGGAAGAAGTCGCCGCGTCGCTGCAGGATATCGCGGGTTTGTCGTCCCGGGCCGCGAGCGCGACCGAGGAAGTGTCCGCCTCCGCCGAGGAGCAGCTCGCAGTTACGGAATCGGTGGAGCAATCGGCCCGCGGGCTGTCCGATTTGTCCGCTCGGCTGAAAGACGCGGCCTCCCGTTTCCGGCTGTCATAAATGTAAAGCGGCCTCGTCCGCGGTGAATCGAATCGCCGCGGACGAGGCCGTCGTCGTTGCCGGCGGCGCCGTCAGGAGCCGCGGTCCATCCTCTCGCGGAGCTCGCGGCGCGCCGCCTCGGTTTCCGCGTCGCCCGCGTCCGCCTCGCCGTACCGGACCCGGTAGTACAGCGCGAGCAGGGCCGGCGGCAGTCCGGGGGCGGCGCGCCGCTTCCCCCGCCCTTCGCCGACGGCTTCCGCCCACTCCCGCAAGTCCGCCGCCGTCTCGGCCGGCGTTAATTCGCGCCGAGGCGCATATCCGCTCTCGACGGCCGAACGGAGCCAGCTCCGGTACAGGAAGCGGACGCGGTCGCGGTTCGACGCCAATTCCTCCCACCGCTCCTCGCGCCGACGCGCGATCAACCGGGCGAACCGCGACGTCCGCCACCGCTGCAAAGCCGTATCCCACGAAAATACGACCGTCTCCTCATCCGTGTAACCCGCAGGCTCCGGCTCGCGCGCCGAGCGGCCCAAGAAGGCGGCAAGCCGCTTGAGCCATTCCTTCGCGAGCGGACCGAAGTGGCGGTACAGCCACAGCCCCGCCGCCGCAACCAGCGCGATCAGCGCCAGCGCGGCGACGGCGTACGCGAGCGCGTTCCATACGGCGGCGAGCGGCCCCGGCTCCTCCGCCCCGCCCGGGAGCTGCGGCGCCGCGGCCGGCGGGGGCGGCTCCTGCGCCGGCGGCGCAGCCGGAGCGCCGTCCGGCAGCAGGCCGAACAGCCCTCGCAGCGCCGCGTACAGCAGCCGGCCGAACGCGTTGCCGAACGCCGCCGTCAGCAGCGCCGCCGCGAGCAGCACCGCGCCCACGATCAGCGCGTTATGCCGGCGCAGCGCGCCCGGCACCGCGGGCTTCGCCTTCGGCGACAGGGCGGCGTCCCGCAGGAAGGCGCCGTTCGCGGCGAACAGCGCCACGGCGAGCGCGAGCAGACCGCCCGCGGTCAGCAGCGGCACCGTCTCCTCTAGCGCGCCGAGCCGCGGGAACGCGACCGCGGCGGCGAAATAGAGCGCGAGGCCGATGAAGTGCCGCTTGACCGCGCCCATTCGGTCGCCGGTCGTTGCGCCCTGCAGCGCGGCGAAGCCGCCCGCCGCCGCCCACGCGGCCGCCGCGGCGGGACCGTCCGCGAGCGCGTACGCAGCCGCGGCCCCGGCGGCCGCGGCCGCGAGAAGCCGCTGCCACACGCGCCGCCAGCGGAAGCCGACCGCCGCCCCGGCGAACGACAGCGCCGGCAGCGCGGCCGCCTGAGCGGCGCCGAGGCTCGCCAGCCAGGCGTGCAGGGCGAGCCCGACGGGCAGCAGCATCAGCAGCTCCGCCAGCCATCCGGCGGCGTACCGCGCCAATAGCCTGTTATTAAGCATCGCCTTCGCCCCCTTCCGGAGGAATGACGAGCCAATCGACGCCGTTGCCGAGCCCGCGCAGCGCCTCGGCCGCCTCCGACAGCTCCGCGCCGCGATGGCACGTCACTATCAAATAATCGGTGTCGGCCGGCCCGAGCGCCGCCTCGTTCGCCAGCAGCGTATGCATCGAGACGGCGGTCTCGAGCTGCAGCCTCGCCATCGCGGTCAGCAGCGCCGCCAGCTGCGCTTCTCCGCCGCCGGGCGGCAGCCGAACCGGCGCCTTCGCTTCGCCGAACGTCCACCCGTTCGTCAGGAACCCCGTCTCGATGCCCTGCCGGATCGCGTTGGAGGCGATCGTCGCGGCGTACCGGAGCGCCCGCTCGATCCGCTCCGGCTCGGTCACCGCGTTCCACATCCGGTCGTGCGTCTCCAAGTTGACGCAAATCATCAGCCGATGATCGGCCGTATAATCCCGGCGATGCACTTGGAGCCGTCCCGCGCGGGCGGTCGCCTTCCAGTTGACGGCGCGCTGCGGGTCGCCCGGGACGTAATCGCGCACGCCGGAGACGAGGAACGGGTCCTCGACGATCCAGCGGCGCACGAGCAGGTCGCCTAGCCAGCTGTGCGACGGCAGCGGCACGTCCCGCAGCGGCACGATCTCCGGATAGACGTCGAGCGCGACGGACAGCGGGAATTGCCGGGACACGCGGACGAGGCCGAGCGGATCGCCCGCCGTCATCGTCGCCGTGTCGAGCCGGTAATAGCCACGCTTCGCGCACAGCACCCGGTGCCGGCGGACGATCTGGCGGTACGGGCGCAGACTGAACAAGCTGATATGGTTTTGGAACAGCGAGCCGCTGCGGATGTCCAAGTTCCGCTGCTCCCCGAACCGAAGCCCCTCCGCCATCATCGATTCAAGACGAATCCACGGGAGCGGCAGCGGCTTCCGGTTGACGATGCGCTCCACCATCTCGACCGTCTCCCCCGCGTAAGCGGTTTGGCGCGAGAAGCTCCGCGCATACCCGACGCCCCGCAGCGCATACCGGCGGTACACCCAAGCGAGCAGCGCGACGAGCGCGCCCGCGTTGACGAACAGCCACGCCAGCTGCATGGCTTACTCCCGATCCGCGAGCGCGGGCTCCGCCGGCACTTCGACGCGCTGCAGCGCCCGGCGCACGACGTCGGCGCCGCCGCCGTCCCGCGCGCGCGCCGCGTGCCGCGTCACGATGCGGTGCGCGAGCGCCGGCACGGCGACCGCCTTCACGTCGTCCGGCGTCGCGTAATCGCGCCCGTTCAAGGCGGCGTACGCCTGCGCCGCCCGCATCAGCGCAGAGCTGCCGCGCGGGCTGACGCCGAGCACGGCGTCCGCGTCGGCGCGCGTCGCTTCGGCGATCCGGGCGATGTACCGCAGCAGCTCCGCGCCGACGCGCACCTCGCTCACGAACCGCTGCGCGGCGACGACGTCCGCGGCGGACGCGACCGGCTCGAGCGACTCGAGCGGGTTCGCGGTCCGGAACCGCTCCAGCATCGCGACCGCCTCGTCCTCCGTCGGATAGCCGACCGGGATGCGCACGAGGAACCGGTCCAGCTGCGCCTCCGGCAGCGGGAACGTCCCTTGGTTGTCGACCGGGTTTTGCGTCGCGACGACGAGGAACGGCGATGCGAGCCGATGCGTCTCGCCGTCGATCGTCACCTGCCGCTCCTCCATGCACTCGAGCAGGCTCGACTGCGTCCGCGGCGTCGCGCGGTTGATCTCGTCCGCGAGCAAAATGTTCGTAAACAGCGGACCGGGCCGGAACTCGAACGCGCCCAGCTTTTGATTATAAAAATTGATTCCGCTTACATCCGACGGCAGCAAATCGGGCGTAAATTGTATGCGCTTAAACTCGCACCCGAGCGAACGCGCCAGCGACTTCGCCAGCAGCGTCTTCCCCGTCCCCGGCACGTCTTCGAGCAGCGCGTGCCCGTTCGCGAGCAGCGCCGCGAGCAATAGATCGATCGCCTCGCGTTTGCCGACGACGACGCGGGACACGTTGTCCCGAATCGCATCGATCGTCCGAACCAATTGTCCCAAATTCATGCCTTCACCGCTTTCTTGTTTCTCATCGCGTATTCCTGCTTCAGGTCCGCCCGCTCCGACAACCGAGCATACGCCTCCGACTCCATCGGGTAAATCGCGATTCGACCGTTTTCGTCGTAATGGACGCCCCAGCCGTATTTTTTCGGCAGCATCGACGCTCGCATGCAGGGATGGCTCTTCGCGAGCAGCTCCGACCGCACGGACGCCCGCCGCGCCTCGTCGAGGGCATCAAGGGCGAGCTTATGACGGATATGCGTTTCGACGATCAGCTCGTCCAAATCGTATGTATACGGATGCTTGGACAATATGTCGAATTGCACTTCGGGCAGCGTCTTGCCCGGCCCCTTCGAGACGGGAACGATGCCCCGCTCCGCCGGGCAGTCCTGCGACACTCTTACGAACGTGTTGACGATGGTCGTCATGCCGGCCTCCCTCCGTTTAACATTAATAGCCTACTTCCACGGACGCCACGACGACGTAGGCGAGGTCGTTCGCGTCATCCTTGTCCGGCAGCACGATGCCGCTCGACGTCAGCATGCCGCCGTCCACGACGTCGAACGAGACGTCGCCGTACGGCAGCTCCGCGCGCACCGTCTCCAGATCGAGCTTGTCGCGGTCGGCCGGCACGGCGAGGCGCACGTGCACCTTCATGTTGTCGAGACTGCCGCCGGGCAGCACCGAACGGATGCCGGGCATCGAATTGTGGTGAATCGCGTTCTGGACCGCGCGCACGGCCGCTTTCGTCACGTTCTGGCCGTGCAGGTCGACGCCCATGCCGATTTCGATGAACATTACTTTTTCCATCTTCGCTTCAATCCTCCTTCGGATCCAGCTGTACCGCCGCTTGCTTGCCGTTCAGCTGAATGCCCGTCTTTTTCGAACCGTAGGGCGCGAGCTCTCGAATTAACGATTCGAGCAGCGCCTTCGCCCGATCGCCTTCCTTGGCGCCGGACAGCTTCACGACGAGCAGCGCGGCGTCGCCGCCTTTCAGGATGCGTTCCGCCTGCGTTTTCTTGACGTCGTAGTCGTGCTCCTCGATGTTCGGCGTCAGCCGAATTTCCTTCACCTTCGGCGCCCGCGCCTTCCGCTTCGCTTGATTCGCTTCGTCGCGCGCCCGCCCCGCTCGGACGAGCCTGCACGGCGGCGGACTGCGCAGCAGCGACTCGCACACGAGGTCGACCTTAAGCTTTCGCGCCAACGCGAGCGCCTCTTCGGTAGGGACGATGCCGAGCGGCTCGCCGTCCGCCCCCGTCAGCTCGACCTCGGACGCTTTGATTTGTTCGTTCTTGATCATGGTGCGCAACTCCCGTCGGATGAACTATAATAGATGGACAACAAACGAAGGGGCCTTGATGCATGAATCATAAAGACATGGAAGAGCGGATCGTCCGCCAATATCAAGACGACGAGCGCATGATGATTCTCGTCTTCGCGCAGTGGTGCGTCAACCGCGGACTCGACCCCCAAGCGCTGTACGAAGAGGCGTATCCGAAGCAGGGCGCGAACCCGGCGCTGCTGGCGGCGCTCGAACTGACCGTGCCGAAAGAAGAAGCCGGCGACATCGCCGACGACACCGTCCTGAACGCGCTGTCGCTGTTCGGCAACGACGATTTGGCGGCGGTCGTCGCGGAGACGATCCGACGCCGGAAATAACGCTTCTTCCAATATACCATATCGTGGAAAAGGATGCCCGCCGTTGATTGCCGGCGTACAACATTTCGAAGCGAGGTCGATTTCGATGAAATTCAGCGAATTTCCGTATGCAAGGCCCGACATGGACGCGTTCAAGCGCGAGATCGAGACGCTCCTCGACCGGTTCCGCGGAGCCCAGACGTTCGAAGCCGCATCCGACGCGATCGCGGCGATCAACGCCGCCCGCACCGAGCTGTCCTCCCTGCTCGCGATCGCCCGCATCCGTCACACGATCGACACGACGGATTCCTTTTATAAGGAAGAGCAGCGGTTTATCGACGAGCAGTCGCCGGTGTACCAAGGGCTCGTCACGGAATATTACAGAGCGCTCGTCGCCTCGAAGCATCGCGCGCGGCTGGAAGAGCGGTTCGGTCGGCAGCTGTTCGCCTCCGCCGAACTCGCGCTGAAGACGTTCGATCCGGCGATTTTGGACGATTTGAAGGAAGAAAACAAGCTGTCCAGCGAATACGTGAAGCTCGTCGCGTCGGCGAGCATCGAATTCGAGGGCGAGCGCCGGACGCTGTCGCAGCTGGCGCCGTTCCTGCAGTCGACCGACCGCGATATGCGCAAACGGGCCGCCGACGCGCGGTACGGCTTCTTCGAAGCGCACGAGCAGGAATTCGATCGTTTGTACGACGAACTCGTGAAGCTGCGGACGTCCATCGCTCGCAAGCTCGGCTGCCGGACGTTCGTCGAGCTCGCGTACGCCCGCATGTCGCGCACCGACTACGGCCCTGCCGAAGTCGCCGCGTTCCGGAAGCAGGTGCGCGACCACATCGTGCCGATCGCGCAGCGGCTCAACGAAAGGCGGCGCCGGCGGCTCGGGCTCGATCGGCTGCGGTATTACGACGGCATCTCGTTCCTCTCCGGCAACCCGACGCCGAAAGGCGACCCCGCTTGGATCGTCGAGCGGGCGCAAGAGATGTACGCGGCCATGTCGCCGGAGACGGATGCGTTCTTCCGATTCATGACGGACGGGGGCCTCATGGATCTCGAGAGCAAGCCGGGCAAGCGCGTCGGCGGGTATTGCTCGTATATCGGCGCGTACCGATCGCCCTTCATCTTCTCCAATTTCAACGGCACCGCGCACGACGTCGACGTGCTGACGCATGAAGCGGGCCACGCTTTCCAGGCGTACATGAGCCGCGGCTTCGACGTGCCGGAATATATTCATCCGACGCTCGACGCCTGCGAAATCCATTCGATGAGCATGGAATTTTTCGCTTGGCCTTGGGTCGGTTCGTTCTTCTTGGAAGATACGGAGAAGTACAAATTTTCGCATCTCGCCGGCGCGCTGACGTTCATTCCGTACGGCGCCGCGGTGGACGAATTTCAGCACGTCGTATACGAAAACCCCGATTGGACGCCCGCGCAGCGAAAGTCGGCCTGGCGGGAGATCGAACGGAACTATGTGCCGAGCCGCATATATGACGACATGCCGTACCTCGAGCGCGGCGGCTTTTGGCATCAGCAGCAGCATATTTTCAAAAGTCCGTTCTATTACATCGACTATGCGCTTGCGCAAATTTGCGCGCTGCAATATTGGCAGCGGTCGAATCGCGACCGCGCCGAGGCGTGGGACAGCTACGTTCGACTGTGCCGCGCGGGCGGAAGCGATTCGTTCACGGGTCTCGTGCGGCTCGCCGGCCTCCGCTCTCCGTTCGAGGACGGCTGCGTCGCGTCGGTCGTCGGCGACATCGACGCCTGGCTGTCGGCCGTCGACGATCAGTCGCTTTGACCCTCCGCCACGCTCGCCGGCCGAGGAACGTCACTCGCGAACTCCGACGAGCGATCGCAGCTTCTCCGGGTAGTCCGTAATGACGGCGTCGACGTCGTACCTCAGCACCTCTCTCATGTTGCGCTCGACGTTCACGGTCCACACCCATACCTCGCGATCGAGCTTATGCGCTCTCCGAATGAACCGTTCGGAGAGCATGGTTTGATTGATCGTGTAGAAATCGACGTCCAACGCCGCCACGTCGCCCGCCGCCGCGAACAAAATTTGCCCGATTTTCAAATCCGGGTTCTCCTCGCGGACGATGCGGAGCACGCGGGAATCGAACGACTGCACGTAGACGTCCTCCTCCATCTCTTCCGCTTCGATCCATTCGACGACGGTCCTCGCCAACGTTTCTTTATCCCCGTACGGCTTGATCTCGACGACGAGCTTCGTCCGCCCTCTCGCCTCCCGCAGCGCTTCCGCGAGCGTCGGGATGCGTTCGGGCGGCATGCCCGTCCAGACGCCGCGAATGTCAAGCTGCTGCAGCTCCGCCATCGTCAGCTCATGCACGCTCGCCGGAATGCCGGCGACGCGTTCGAGCGTGAAATCGTGGTTGAGGACGACGACGCCGTCCTTGGACAGCTGGACATCGATTTCGACCGCGTCGACGCCGCCCTCGATCGCCGAACGGATGCCTGAAAGCGAATTTTCCGGCGCTCGGTAGACGTCGCCTCGGTGTCCGATCACTTTGACGTTCCAATCCAAATAGACGAGCCGGTCGCCGTACGTTTGGTGCAGCGCGAGAACGCCCGCCGCATAGGCGACGATGAAGAGCGCGAACGAATACCGGACGGAACGCGTTCGAAAATATCGGCGCCCGGCGGCTTCCGCCTTCCGCAGCCGCTCGCTGCGATACAGCTGAAGCTGATCCGCCGGCGGGACGCCGTCCATACGGCGAAACACGTAAAACAGCCTGGTCAACACGAGCAGGTTGATCGGCACGGCCAGCATCGCGAAGCCGAGCGCCAGCAAACTCGTGATCGGTACATACCAATCGCTCAGAATGAATCTGGCGACGGGAAGCTCCCACCGCTCCAGCGTGAACGACGCTCCCGCCAGCACGGCGTAAGCGACAGCGTACAGCGCCGAGTTGATCGCAGCGATGGTCACGAGCAGCCTTCCCTTCTTCGTGCGCGTGAGCCGGAAGCTGCTCTGTATCGCTTGCGCCGTCGTCTGCCGTTCGAGCAGGACGTAATGAAGCGCAAAGATCGAGCGCAAAAACAAATACGCAAGGGCGAGCAGCATCGCGGCGTACAGGAACGATAACGCCTTCGATTCGTGCCAGTAGTGGTACGCCGCGATCGGCACATTGATCCAGTCGAGCATGAGCGAAGCGAGCGGCGTATCGACCCACGGCGAGAAGGTGAACAGCGCCAGCACCCATTGGATGAAGCCAAGACCGAGCAGGCGCGGCACGGCGCGCGCGGCGGTGACGAAGGCGTCGGAGACGAGGCAGTCCCGCCCGAACAGCCGCTGCTGCGCGAGCACGATGACGGTGCCGAACTCGAGGAAGGCGACGAGGCCGGCGGCGAAGCCGATGACGCCGAACGCGGCGAGCCCGCGGAAGCTGAGCGCCAGCTTGTAGACGTCCGCGTTCAGGAGCAGCTGGACGCCGGGCGCCAGCAGCAGCCGGTTGAGCAAGAACGTTAATGCCGGGACGAACAGCAGGCTAGTCGCCATGATGTACAGCGATTCGAACAACAAAATTTGACGCCAAATGCGGCGAAGGTCTCGCATACTGTGACGGACAAACACGATCATCGGGCAGTTCACTCCACTTTCGGTTATCTCCACTATATCACCGCGGCCGGCGTCCGGCATCCACGTTCGTCCGCTATTTTCGACTTGACGAATACACGGCGTCATTGTGTATGATGGAGAAGCTGACAAAATCCAAATTTTTGAAATTAAGGAGTGACTTCATTGACAACCTCCCCGCAACCCGAGCATCCCCGCTCGCCGGGCGGCCAAGGCGCAGCGTCCGGCTCCCTGTTCCGCAATCCGCACGTGCAGGCGATTATGGCGTCCAATTTGCTGCTGCAGCTCGGCATTTGGGTGCGAAATTTCGCGATTTTGCTATACGTCACCGACATTACGAACGACGACCCGATCTACGTGTCGCTCATTTCGGTCGCCGAATTCGCGCCGATCTTCTTATTTTCGTTCATCGGGGGCACGTTCGCCGACCGTTGGCGCCCGAAGATGACGATGGTGTGGTGCGATATTTTGTCCGCCGTTTCCGTCTTCGTCGTGCTGCTCACGCTCGTCTTCGGCTCCTGGCAGTCCATCTTCTTCGCGACGCTCGTCTCCGCGATTTTATCGCAGTTTTCGATGCCGTCCGCGCTGAAGCTGCTGAAGCGGCACGTGCCGGAAGCGCAGCTGCAGCAGGTGATGGCGATGTTTCAAACGCTGATGGCCATCTTTATGGTCATCGGGCCGATCATCGGCACGTTCGTGTACCAAAAATACGGCATCTTCGTCTCGATCGGCGTCATGGGCGCCATGTTCCTCCTGTCCGCGCTCGCGCTGTCGTTCCTGCCGAAGGATCAACCGGTCGACAACGCCTCCGCCGAGGAGAAGAGCGTCTCCCGAGAGATGAAAGAAGGGTTCGCGTACGTGTTCCGCAGCAAAGTGCTGAAGACGCTCGGCGGCACGTTCGCGCTCGCGGGCCTCGCGGTCGGCCTCGTGCAGCCGATGGCGATTTTCGTCGCGACGATCAATCTCGGCATGGACAAAAGCTTCCTGCAGTGGCTGCTGATGGCGAACGGCGCGGCCATGCTCGTCGGCGGCGGGGTCGCGTTCGCTATCTCGAAGAAGGTGTCCGCGCCGAAGCTGCTCGCCCTCGGCATGTTCGTGGGCACGCTGACGACGTTCGTCATCGGCTGGTCGACGAACGTGCCGCTGACGATCGGAATGCAGGTACTCGGCGGGCTATTCTTCCCTTGCATCCATATCGGCATCAACACGATCATTCTGCAAAACACGGAAGAATCGTTCGTCGGCCGCGTCAACGGCGTGTTGAATCCGATGTTCATGGGCATGATGGTCGTCGGCATGTCCGCGGCGGGCGCGTTCTTGAACGTATCGTCGCTGCTGACCGTATACGCCGCCGCCGGGTTCCTGTTCCTTGCGGGCACGCTGACGCTCGTGCCGATCTTTAATTACAAAGGAGGTTCGAACGACGCCGCTCCCGCGCCGTCGCCTTCGATCCATTAAAGCAGCGAAAAGCCCCGAGACGGTTGGTCCGTCCCGGGGCTTCGTTTATGTCCGGCGCTGCGGAGAGGCGCAAGGATAGGTGAAAGCGAGCAGCTCGAACCCTTTCTTCTCTAAAATCGGGCGGCTCATCGGGCTCGCGTCGACCGCGAGCAGCCGGAAGCCGCTTTCCCACGCTTCCTGCGCGCGCGCCGCGACGAGCGCCGTATAAAGTCCCTTGCCTCGGTAATCGGGCAGCGTGGAGTCTCCCCACAAACTGCCGAACGTCGTCCCTTCGTGCAAGTACATCCAAGCGGCGCTGACCGGCCGGGCTCCGTCGTACGCGGCGTAGATCGACAGCCGTTCCCCGCTCCCGGTAAGCTCCCGCTTCAGCCGCTCGCCGAGGTCGTCGTGGGGCGCGCCCCAAATTTCGTCCTCCATCCCCATGATCGCGTCGATTTCGGCTTCGCCGTCGATCCTCCGAATGTCCGGGGAGATCGGCAGCCGCAGCAGCGGGTGCTCCTCGGTCAGCTCGAGCGCCATCAGCGCCTCGGGATCGCCCACGCGGAACCCGTGCCGCCGCAGCCGCTCCCGAAGATCCGCCGGCCGGTCGTAATCGAACGCCTTCCATTCGAACGGCTGCCCGATTGCGTCGAAATACGCGATCTGCCTTCGGATCGCCTCGTCCGCATCGTCGTCCGTCAAGTCCGCGTACAGCACGAAGCCGTCCTCTTCCCCGAGCGATACGTGACGGACGACGCCGCCGTCCTCTTCCCGGCGAAACCCGTCGAAACGGCATCGAACTCTCAGTTCTTCCGTATATCGTTTTAACATTTCTTCCCGCTTCATGCCGCGTCTCCCCCAAGGCAAGGCCGTTTCCATGTAGTGTACCTTCCGCTCCGGGCCCGCGCAATGCCGAATGCGCCGTTACCCCGCCCGACGCCTTGCCGCCTCCGCGGGCTCGAAGTAGAACGCCACCTCGCCCGGCTCGTTCGCCGCGCGAACGTCCATATCGTGCATGGCGGCGATTTGCCGCGCGATGGCGAGTCCGAGCCCGAACTGCCCGCCGGCCCCGGAACGGAACGGTTCGAACAGCCGTTCCGCGGCGTCGCCGTCGAGCGGCGGCCCGTCGTTCGCGATCCGGACGCGCGAGGCGCCGTCCGGCGTCGGGACGGCCTCGACGGCGATCTTCGACCGCGCGTAGCGCAGCTGATTGTCGAGCACGTTCTCGAACGCGATGCGCCAATGCTCCTCGTCGCCCGCGAGCGTCGCGTCCGGATGGACGTCCACCGACCAGGCGATGTCTCGCCTCCGGCAGCGCAGCCGCTCGATCGTCTCGCGCGCGACCGTCTCGACGGAGACGGGGCGGGCCGGATCGCTCCGTTCGCTATCGCGGTCGCGCGCCGCGAAATAGTTCAGCTTATTCAGCAGCAGCAAATCGCGCACGAGCCGCTCCAACCGCTCCGATTCCTGCAAAATGACGGCCGCGCTGCCGTGCAGATCGCCTTTCGGAAAAATGCCGTCGAGAATCGACTGCGCGTAGCTGCGGATGACCATGACGGGCGTTTTCAACTCGTGGGACACGTTCTGCAAATAAAACTGCTGCGCCTCGTCCTGCCGCACGAGCCGCTGCCGCATCGCCTCGATGGCGCGGGCGAGCCGGCCGATTTCGTCCGACCGGTTCGTGCGTAGCGGCTCGTGCCAGTCCCGATCCGCCAGCCGCCCGACGTGACGCTCCATCTCGACGAGCGGCCTCGTCATATATCTCGCCAGCAGCCAGCACGGCGGCCAGCTCGCGACGATGATGCCGATCATGAGCAGCAGCAGCCGGCCGTACATCGCGGCCACGAGATCGTTCCGATAGCTGCCCCATACGTAGGAGACGATGTACTTCGTTTGCCCGTCGACCGGCTCCTTGCGGACGGCGTAAAAGAGCGACTTGTCGTCGACGTTCATCGTGTAAGTGCCGACGGGCGCCTCCTGCGCCGCCGCGTTCCGTCCGATCGCCGAAGCGATCGGATCGTGCGCCGCCGCGGGGTCGAGCACGAAATGGTGAATGACCGGGCCGTCGGACTGCGATGAGGAGCCGCTCCTTCGCTCGAAGATCACGAGCCGATCCTCGAGCTTCAGGATCGCGCCGTCCGAAGGCTGCCCGCTCGGCACGATGTCGATCACGATCGGCTGCGGCTCGGCGGGCTCGGCGGGCTCGGCGGACTCGGGGGACTCGGCGGGCTCGGCGGACTCGGCGGACTCGGCGGGTTCAATCGTCAAGCCGGAAGCCGAGGAGGAGGCGGACACGCGGATCTCCGCCTGGACGCCGAGCGCCGCGGACGGAGCGGCCCCTGCGGCATGCGCGGCGTCTAACGTTTGCAGCCGCATATTGGACTGGGAATCGAGGAGCATGCCGTAAATTTGGTCGGTGAAAAAGCCGCGCAGCAGCCAAGGCAAAAACACGGCGAGCAGCGCGAAAATGACGAGCGTTAAGGCGGCGAACACGCTCCACAATTTGACGGCCAAAGGAAATTTGCGGACGATCATCCCTTCACCACCCTGTAGCCGAACCCGTACACCGTCTCCAGCTTCAGCAGCGGCAGCCGGCGCCGCAGCCGGCGGACGAGGTCGTCGACGACCCGGTCGGAGCCGAAATAATCGGCGCCCCACACCGCGTCGAGAATTTGCTCCCGGCTGAGCGCCTGCCCGCCGTTCACGGCCAAGTACAGCGCCAAGTCGAATTCCTTCGACGTCAGCTCGTACGTCTGACCTTCGTCGTCCCGCACCGTCCGCGCCCGTTCGTCGACCGTGTACGGCGCAAGCCGCAGCGCTCTGCCCGCCTTCTCCGGGAACGGACCGTCCGCCGCGCGAGTCTCGTATACCCGCTCGAGCAGCTTCCGCACCCGCACGACGAGCTCCCGCGGCAGGAACGGCTTCGCGACGTAATCGTCGCTGCCGAGCTCGAGCCCGACGACGCGGTCGATATCCGCATCCCGCGCGGAGATGAAGACGACCGGCACGAGCGGCCGGTCCGCTTTGATGTCCCGAATGAGCCGGTACCCGTCCACCCCCCCGGGCAGCATAATGTCGAGCACCCACAGATCGGGCCGCTCCGGGATCGCTTCGAGCGCGGAAACGCCGTCCGGAAACGCGCGCACGGCCCATCCTTCCCGCTCCAAGTACGCCTTGAGCACGTTGCTCAAATGCTCTTCGTCCTCGACCAAATAAATGCGGTACATACCGCGGCACCTCCTCGCGACGTCGCAAAGCCGAAGCGGCCTCGGCACGCTTCGGCTTCTCCCTTCCTGCTTGGAAGCGGCGTTTACGCGCCGGCTTCCGCTTCCGTCTCGCTTCCCAGCTGCTCCGCCATGCGCAGCAAAGCCTCGGTCTGCTTCCGGTAATCGTCGAGCAGCTGAGGCAGCAGCGCGGTGATCGCTTCCGCGTCTTCCGCTTCCACCGCCGCGGCCAAGTCGGCAAGGCGCTGCGCGGCGGGATCCGGCTCGCCCGTCTCCGCAGCTTTGACGCCTTCCGGCGGCGCCGGGAACACGAACGTCCTCGTCTCTGCGCCTCGCTCCAGCGCTATCGCTTCCCCGCTCTTCCGGAACGTAATGCGGAACGGCTCGCCGCGGCTTTCGATTTCGCCCTTCAATTCGCCGAGCTCTTCTTCGACGATCGCGTCGGCGCCGCCGGACGGAATGTGCACGGTCAACGGCTTTCTCTTCGAGAGCCGCTCCTCCGCCGCCTTGCGTTCCGCGAGCGCGGCATCCCACTCGTCCGTTAAGTCGGGCGCGTACGCGGCCGCAAGCAGCTTCCAGTAATGCCGCTGATGGACCGGCTCGTGCAGCAGTCCCGACGCGGCGGAGCTGACCGCGATCACGCCGGGCGCCTCCGCCGCGGGACCGGCCGTCGGAACGACCGTCCGAAGCGCCGGCGCGTTCTTCGCCGGCCCTCTGGACTCCTCCGCGGCCGACGCTCCGCCGACGTTCGCGACCGTTGCGCCGAGCAGCGCCGCCGCGACGGCGGCCGTTTTCCACTTTCGAATTCGTTCTGCGTTTCTCATGTCCTTTTCACTCCGTTCCATGTTTTCGAGGCGTTCCCTGCCTACGGACAACAATGTACCGAATGAATGCGGACAACATATCGGAACAATATGGGAAAATGTGTGACGCTCATTGCCGCTTTTTCCCATTGTACACCCGGCCGCGATGCGCGGACAACCATGCCGAAAGCGCAGCAAAGCCCCGATCGCATCGATCGGGGCCCTAAACCGTTACTCCGCAAACGGGAAGTAGTTTTTCGCGTTATAGTAGCAAATGTTCTGCACGATTTCGCCGAGCAGCTCGCGGTCGTCCGGGAACTCGCCCGCCTCGACCCATTCGCCGAGCAGGTTGCACAGGATGCGGCGGAAATACTCGTGGCGCGTGTACGACAGGAAGCTGCGCGAATCGGTCAGCATGCCGACGAAGCGGCTGAGCAAGCCGAGGTCGGCGAGCGCCTTCATCTGCGCGATCATGCCTTCCTTCGTATCGTTGAACCACCAGCCGGAGCCGAACTGCATTTTGCCGGCGATGCCGCCGCCTTGGAAGTTGCCGATCATCGTGCCGACGATATGGTTTTGCACCGGATTAAGCGAGTACAGCACCGTCTTCGGCAGGCCGGATTCGCGGTCGATCGCGTCGAGCAGACGGGAGAGCGGCTGCGCGATCGCGCTGTCGTTGATCGAGTCGAAGCCGGTGTCCGGACCGAGCGCTTCGAACATGCGCGTGTTGTTGCTTCGCAGCGCGTTCATGTGGTACTGCATGACCCAGCCGCGCTCCGCGTACAGCTTGCCGAGGAACACGAGCGTGTACGTTTTGTACTGCTGCTCTTCGTGCAGGCTGACCGCTTCGCCCTTCAGCGCCTTCGCGAAAATTGCGGCCGCTTCGTCCTTCGTCGCCGCGGCGTACGGCACGTAATCGAGCGCGTGGTCGGAGACGCGGCCGCCGACCGCGTGGAAAAAGTCTACGCGGTTCTCGAGCGCCGCAAGCAGCGCGTCGTAATCGTTGATCGGCTGGTTCGCCGCGGCCCCCAGCTTCGCGATCCAATCGAGGAAGCCTTTGCGATTGATTTCGAGCCCTTTGTCCGGGCGGAACGACGGAAGCACCTGAACGTCGAACGTCGGGTCCTCCTTGATTTTCGCATGGTACTCGAGGCTGTCGGTCGGGTCGTCCGTCGTGCAGATCACCTTCACGTTCGACTTCGTGATGAAGTCGCGCGCGCCGAAACCGCCGCTCGTCAGCTGCGCGTTCACTTTTTCCCAAATCGCCGGCGCCGTCTTCTCGTTCAGCAGCTCTTCCACGCCGAAATACCGCTTCAGCTCGAGATGCGTCCAATGGTACAGCGGATTGCCGATCGTCATCGGCACCGTCCGCGCATACGCGAGGAACTTGTCGTAATCGCTCGCGTCGCCCGTGCACAGCCGCTCCTCCACGCCGTTCGAGCGCATCGCGCGCCACTTGTAGTGATCGCCGTACAGCCATACTTCGGTGATGTTTTTGTACTGCTTATTCTCGAAAATTTCCTGCGGGCTGAGGTGGCAATGATAGTCGATGATCGGCATCGACTTCGCGTATTCGTGATACAGCGTCTCGGCCGTCTCGCTTTGCAGCATGAAGTTTTCGTCCATAAAAGGCTTCGCCATAAGATCCCGTCCTCTCTCGGTTTACGGATTCATCCACTCGAAGTGGAACGTGCCTTCCTTGTCGACGCGCTCGAACGTGTGCGCGCCGAAATAGTCGCGCTGCGCCTGCAGCAGGTTCGCCGGCAGCCGCTCCGTCCGGTACGAATCGTAGTACGCGAGCGCCGACGAGAA